>NZ_JAUBTL010000001.1:0-5930 GCF_036702475.1 Microcoleus sp. D2_18a_B4 | reverse complement strand
AAACCCGCCCCTACATTTTAAATGCAAAAAATAGGCGCGGGGATTTCTCGTTGGGTGGGGGCGGGTTTGAGAGATTGTGTGTTATTTACAATTATTGTTTGTGACACCAGCCCTACAATTTAATAGATTGAGGAACAGGTTCGGCAACTGCGGCTAGTTCGGGTTCAGCCTCTTCGAGATGTGCTTCTAAAAGCGCCAGATTCCTCATGTTTGATTTATAAAAAGCATCGAAGATATCTCCTACTAAAGGTACTGATCCCACAACGGCTTCTAGACCGATGTTGTAAACCATTTTCCCTAGAGTTTTTTGGGGAATGTTGAATCGAGTTGCTAAATAAATTAGGTAGGCAGAAAACGCGGTATCTACGATATCCCCAGCACCCGGAACTAAACCAATAATGGGGTCTAAACCAATGCGAAATTTAGTGCCGGGGATGCCAATGGCGGTATCCATCAGGCGGCTGAGTTTGCGGATGCGGTTGAGGGTGGCGAGACGCTCTATGTTGTTCATATTATTATTCTTGAACTAGCTGGAAAATTTGAAATCTGTCGGAAGACGGAAAAAACCATCTAGAAACCGCTCATTTTCCATCTTCGCTAATATGCTGAATTCCCCATTCGTGCATGGCATTAATAATCGGTTTGAGACTTTCGCCCAAAGGCGTTAGCGAATATTCAACTTTTGGCGGCACTTGCAGGTAAATTTCCCGGTGCACAATCCCGTCTGATTCCATTTCCCGCAGTTGCTGCGTCAGCATCTTCTGAGTAATGCCGTTGACAGCTCGTTGCAGCTCGTTAAAGCGCTTCACTCCTGGAAACAACTCCCGCAGAATCAAGACTTTCCAGCGCCCGCCAATCACCTCTAGAGTGCGTTCTACAGGGCAATTTGCTCGATCGACCTTTACTTCTTGGACTTGCATAGTATCTTTTTGGTAAGTACCGCACTTTTAAGTGCGTACTATCCATAATAGCTTGACGCGGTTTAAAATAAAAACATCAAAGAAATACCCGATAAATTTCACTGAGGATTCAGAAAATGATTACCGTCAGAAAAAGTGAAGCAAGAGGACACGCTAATCACGGTTGGCTAGACAGTTACCACACATTTTCTTTTGCAGGCTATTACGATCCAAATTATATGAATTTTCGCTCTTTGCGCGTAATTAATGAGGATGTCGTTAGCCCCGGCAGAGGTTTCGGCACTCACGGACACAGCGACATGGAAATCATTACTTATGTATTAGAAGGAGCATTAGAACACAAGGATAGTTTGGGTACTGGTGCAGTGATTAAACCCGGTGAAGTGCAGCGGATGAGTGCAGGTACGGGTATCCAGCACAGCGAGTTCAATAACTCGCAAACAGACCCAGTTCATTTGCTGCAAATCTGGCTGTTACCCGATACAAAAGGCTTGCAGCCGAGTTACGAGCAGCGCGAATTTCCCCTAGCAGAAAGGCACGGAAAACTGCGCTTAGTGGCGGCGCGAGATGCGAGAGATGGTGCTGTAAAAGTGCATCAAGATGTTGATTTGTATGCGGCTGTTTTGGATAAAGAATCGCGGGTTTCTCATGCTTTGCAGCCGAATCGCCATGCTTGGGTGCAAGTGGCTCGCGGCTCGGTTTTGCTGAACGGTTTGACCTTGAAAAATGGCGACGCTGCGGCGGTTAGCGATGAGGCTGAGGTAGTGATTGAAGCGGCGGAAGATGCGGAATTTTTGCTGTTTGATTTAGCATAAAATTGGGCAGCCTACATACTCAGTAAGGTGCGTAATTCGCACCCTACTTAGGGTGGGTTACTACTTAGGAAATAAGTAAATAGGAGGAAGAAAGTAAATTTTATTTGTGATATTTTTGCTAAGGGTAAGTCTTTAGGATAAATTTTTATGCAACAACAGCCGATCGCCAGAAAGCATCTTGTTTGGAGCCTCCTCACTGGTTTAGCAGTCGGCGCGATCGCAGGCGCACCCCTCGGCTGGATGGCTAATGGGGAATATTCCGAGCAGCGTATGGCTAAATTTATCGTTTGCCAACAAAAAAATAGAGATAAGCCAGTTGCTATGGTTGAGTCTATTTGTGGTTCCCAATTCTAAATTTTTCTGCTAGCCAGAGGGCTGTGTCAAATATTTTTAGGCTTGTGCGAATGTCGAAAGTTCGATCGCGCAGGCATTTTCGCGTTGTAAATATGCCACAAACCGGATAACTTTTCCGTCAGTTGATATGTGGGTATGTTAAATTGACACAATAATGAATTACAGCAGAACAATTCCGGCTATTTTGAGTGCTACGATCGCCCTGAGTTCGATCGCCCTCATCCCACTGACATCACCTCAAATCGCCCTCGCATTAACCCCCGACAAAGTTAAAACCGTTGCCCAACAAATTACTGTTCGCATCCAGGGGGCAAAAGGCGGTTCAGGAGTAATTTTAGAGAAGCAGGGCAGCACATACTATATTCTCACAAACTGGCACGTTGTCGATAAAGCCGGCGATTACGAGGTCGTAACTCCCGACGGCAAAGCTCACTCTGTATACTATAGCCTCGTGCGGCGAATGCCCGGTGCGGATTTGGCGATCGTGCCCTTCAGCAGCACTCAAAGCTACCCCCTGGCTCAATTAGCCAATTCCGCAGCAACTAAGGGAAACAAGGCTTATGTGGCGGGCTGGCCGATATCCGGCGGTTCTCTGAGACAGCCGATTTTCCTCGCCACGGAAGGTCAGCTTACCGGCCGCCAAACTCCTTGGAACGGCTATACTTTGGTATACAACAACTTAGTGAGAGCGGGCATGAGTGGCGGGCCGGTGCTCGATGATGCAGGGCGAGTTGTCGCAATTAACGGCATTGTCAGGTTAGAGGAAAATTCCGATAAAATCGTGGCGGCGGGGATAGAAATCAATACTTTCATGAAATGGCGATCGACTATTTCGCTGCCAGTAGTTCCCCAATCTCCTACAGCCGGAAACCCGAAAACTCCGGCGAATAATGCGCCCCGCACGCCCGCAAGTGCGATCGCCTTTGCTGCAACAAATACCCTCAAAGGGCCTTCGGAAGTTGTCAGTTCCCTTGCCCTTGCTTCAGCTTATTTTACTACAGGAAATAGCAACGGCACAATCTCTGTTTGGAATTTCCCCGGCGGGCAATTAAAAACTACCCTGCAAGGTCACACGGAAGCCGTAAACGCACTAGCCGCGAGTGCGGATGGCAAGGTGTTAGCTAGCGGCAGCGACGACAAAACTGTGAAAATTTGGAATTTAGAAACGGGCGCGGTTGTACGCACTTTGAGCGGGCATTCCGGTGCAGTTTCGAGCGTTGCCGTTAGTCCTGATGGTCAATTTGTAGCCAGCGGTAGTTGGGACAAAACGATTAAGATTTGGAACCAGAAAACAGGAGAGTTGCTGCGGACTTTGACAGGGCATTCTGGGTTGGTGAATGCTGTTGCAATTAGTCCCGACAACAAAACTTTAGCTAGCGGCAGTAAAGATGGTTCAATTAGGTTGTGGAACTTAGCTACAGGTCAAGCAATTCGCACGATTAGCGGCAAAAACTTGGCTGTTTTGTCGCTAGCTTTTACTCCCGACGGCAAAAGTTTAGCGGCGGGAAACAGCAATGGCACTGTTGGGTTGTGGAATGCCGGAAACGGGCAGTTAATCCGGCGTTTAAGCGGGCATACCGACGGGGTTTGGTCGGTGGCATTCAGTCGGGATGGCACTACGCTGGTTACTGGGAGTTGGGATAAGAGTGTGAGGCTTTGGGATGTGCGATCGGGGGATTTGAGAGGTAATTTGAGCGGTCATTCTGGCTATGTTAGTGCTGTGGCTATTAGCGCAGATGGCAAGACTATTGTTAGTGCGGGTTGGTTGGGGGAAATTAAGATTTGGAAAAGGAGTTGAGATTTTTTTGAACGAACCGCGAAGGCGCGTTACGCGGAGGGGCGCGTAAGCGCTACTCAACCTAGAAACAGCCCCGCCTCTGTAGCGAAGCCAGCTAGTTTAGGGTTCGGGTAGGCACGGACTCTACTGGTAGGGTGCGTCGGTTGGTAGCGATTCGATGTACATCGGCTACTCATTTCCGGGCTTCGCACCCTACTACCTAGCATTTTGCTTCAAAGTCCGATCGACACTTATGATAGATTTGGTTCTTGCCAGACTACACTGGGAAACAAAATCAAATTAGCATTTGAGCCATAAATTCGATCGACCCGCTGTGCTGGGGGGACTCTCCACTTCGTGGAACAGGCGTCCCGCCTGTGGTTGGCAAAGTAAATCTAAAATCTCAAACCTAAAATCGCGTCACTTCTGACAAATGATTGAAGTAGAACACTTAAGCAAAATATCTACTAACCGTGTTATATTGTTTATGTGCCTTCTATCACGCTATGCACATAGCTCGATTAACGGGTGTCTGCTAGAAACTTGATAGAATGCTAAAACCCTTACAGAACATTGAAAAAACAATATGTACGCTAAAACACAAGCTCTCCCTGAGACAATCAAAGTTCAATCTGATAATGGTTCACTCCGGTTACAGTTCAGCACCAAGTACAATCCCATTTTTGGAGGGAAGCGAAAGCATCAGGGCTTAGGGATGAAAGATACTCCCGAAAACTGGCAAAAGGCGATCGCTATCGCGTGGCGGATCGAAAGCGATTTACAGCATCCAGACTGGCAACAATTGTTTGACCCTACTTTTGCCAAGTACGGATTAAAGAGCAAGTACACCGCTGAACTAAAGTTAGCAGCACCAATACCAGAGTCTGAGCCTGAGATGACAGTGGGGGCAATGTGGGAGGATTACCTAGAATGGAAACAACCACAACTGCAACCAACTACATTTAAGTTCAGGTTTCAAATTTCATTTACCAACATACTTAAAGGTTTAGTTTGGGACGACAAAACAAAGTTATTTGTCGATACTCATAGTGGCATCTGGGATCTGCCATTATGTCCGAGTCTTGGTGAGTCTTTGTTTACGGGTAAAATGCACCCTGCAAGCAAAAAAAACTTGTTATTCGGGCTTTCCGAAGCATTTACTCGACTACAGTCTCAGGGTAAAACCAGGCTAACCATCAATCCCTTTATAATGCCAGCTAGCATTATAAAAAATAAAACCGACAAGTACAAATCGCAGGTCAGTGCCGATGGTACGGTTGATTTACGATGGTGGGATAAGTCTGATACTGAAACCGATCCAGAAGAGCGCGATCGCCGTGCTTTTACTAAGGAAGAACGGGACATCATTATCAAGGCTTTTTATGAGTCTGATAAACCCGCAACCCGTCACGCAGCGCCTTTAATTGAGTTTATGTTCTTAACTGGATGTCGTAGCGGTGAGGCCTTTGCGCTTGAATGGAAAGATGTTTTTTTAGGGCGAGATAAAGAATACATTCGATTCAATAAATCCTATAACGGTAAACTGAAAAACATTCAGACTACCAAAACGGGAACAATTCGATTGTTTAAAATCTATCCAAAACTTAACGAACTATTGTTGCGTATCAAGCCTGTTGACGCAAGACCTACCGACTTGGTGTTTCTAAATACACGCGGTGGTGCATATAACTCAGGCAATCTTGGCATCCTCTGGAATGGTAAGCGCGAAATTAACAAAAATGGTATTGAGAGCAAGAAAGATGGTGTACTAACTCAGTTAGTCGATGTTGGAAAAATTAGCTTTTATCTCGCTCCTTACCATACCCGTCACACATTTATTACTCTAATGGCCCACGCTGGTGCAAACTTGCTGCTACTGGCTACTGCCTGCGGTAATAGTGTTGAAGTGATTCAACGGCACTATTTAGGTGTTGACACAACAGTCAATTTCCCTGATATCTAACCCCCCCCATTGACCGCACCCCCTTTATTAAGCTATGCTTTATAAACATCTTTCTTAACAAGAAAGTTGACAAAAGTAACTACTTGTGTAGCGGATATGGG